>NZ_KK211156.1:0-42464 GCF_000620605.1 Ahrensia sp. 13_GOM-1096m | reverse complement strand
GTCCTTTATCGCAGGAGATAGCCATGTCCGGATACGATAAGCAAAAAGACTATGGTGGCCCTACCCCGACATGGTGGGGGTCCGCACTATTAATACTGGCAATAATTGCATCAGCGACCCTGGCGATGATGTATGCTGGTGTTTAAGAATGGCAGCAGCTAATTGTTACACCACACACGCGGTTTGTGAGGCCATTTAACAGCCAGACGCTCGGCCAACAGTATATCGCCGGCCATCCGACCGTTTCGTAGCTTGATGCTCACAAGGTCGCGCTTCATGCCGCCTTTTTCGCCATGCCATATGATCGTATAACCACCTGACATGAGCTGCTTGAGACGAGCTGTTGCTCTTGCAGCAATTGCTGGTTCCCTCGCACATTCGGCATGGCCTGCATATTCTGGCGTGTCCCATCCTTTGGCGCGCCATTTAACGCCCTTTTCCCAACCTGTATCGCCATCCACTAAACAGGTGACTTTTCGTGCTGCACGATTACCACCTTTGCAAAGTTCAATTGCAGCGGCCGAAGTGGATAGAATTAGGCCGCATAGGATTACGGCGCTTAGAATCGGTGTTTTCATAAAGATGATAAATACGTGCGGTCAGTCATTGGGTCCAGACTAAATCTATGGCCGCCAAACTCATATCAGACGGACAAATTGCGAACTTCACACATGTTTAAAGACACTTCACACACAAATGGAGTGGAAGTTGTGGTGAAATAATTTTTGCAATTTTTTTTTGCGAGTATTTCCAGCTACATTTATCGAACCAAGACAACCTGCTAACCGACCGTAATTATTAAATAATTTTTCCTGACAGAGAAGATCTTTGAGCGTTCGATAGGTTTAACTTCACACGGTATTTTTGTAACTTCACACAGTTTGGATGCCAAAAGTGTGGTGAAATCAAAAAAACGGCATAAATACGCGTGAAATGACCAAAATTGAGCGTATTTACGCGTATTTGGGGGCTATTTCGCTACTTTATCGAATTTCTGATATAGCCATAAACCATTGTTATTACGTCGTAAAATGGAAATATTGGTAATTTAAATGTAACTTCACACTCTTTGAGTGGTAAATGTGTGGTGAAATCATAAAAACATGTGTGAAGTTAGCAGACGCTATATTCTGCAATTCAGCTTTTTCATTATGCTGGGTATTCACATCAAACCAAGAACTTAAGAAGATTTACGTTTGTATAAAATGCAATTAAGTTAACAATTAAAACCTATTGCTGGGGGATGAAAGATGAACGCCATTAAGCGTAATAATGTTGTTCAACGTGGTTCGGGCCGAGCAATGATGTTTGCGCACGGCTATGGTTGTGACCAAAACATGTGGCGCTTCGTTGCTCCTACTTTTGAAGAAAATTTCACAACAGTTTTGTTTGATCACGTTGGTGCGGGCGGTTCTGACCTCTCCGCTTATGATTTTGAGCAATATTCATCGTTGGATCGTTACGCGGAGGACATTCTCGAAATCGGCTCAGAACTTAATTTGCGCGATGCAATTTTCGTAGGTCACTCCGTTAGCGCTATGATTGGCGCTCTGGCCACCATAAAATCCCCCAGTATGTTCAGTGATCTAATTATGATTGGCCCCTCACCAAGATACATAGACGACGACAATTACAGGGGGGGCTTTTCTGCTGGGGATATAGAGGAACTCCTCGTATTTTTAGCTGACAATCACTTGGGATGGTCTGCGGCAATGGCACCCGCTATTATGGGTAATCCGGAAAGACCAGAGCTAGCAGAAGAACTAACTAACAGTTTTTGCCGGACGGACCCTGATATCGCTAAGTCATTCGCAAGAACCACTTTTTTATCCGACAATCGAAACGATTTAACAAATATCACGACCAGAACTTTGATACTTCAATGCAGCGATGACGTTATCGCCCCCACCAATGTGGGCGAATATGTCCATGAAAATATTGCAGGCAGTCAAATTGTATATTTGGGAGCAACTGGACATTGTCCCCATTTGAGTGCGCCCAGTGAAGTCATTTCGGCGATACAAGACTTTGTCTAAGTTCAGTCCACATAACAAAGAAGATTTTATTGATCTTCATGACCTTTTTGAACATGCACCTTGTGGCTACCTCACGCTTGCCCCAAATGGATTGATCGTGAATGTCAATCATACCTTCTGCACTTGGTCAGGCTATGAGAAGGACGATGTGCTTGGCAAAAAGCTCCGTGACTTACTTAATGTAGTCGGCAGAATTTTTTATGAAACTCATTTTGCGCCGCTCCTTCGCATGCAGGGTTACTTCGATGAAGTTGCGCTTGATTTAATTACGCCGGATGAGTCCCGCCTAGCCGTTCTTGCGAATGCTTCTGAGCGTCGCGACAGTGATGGGAACTTAGAATACACCCGTGTAACGTTGTTTAGGGCAACTGAACGCCGAAGGTATGAACGTCAACTTGTCGATGCACGCGAAAACGCAGAGGCACTCAAATTGGAACTTGAGAACGGGCTAGATCATGAACGACAAACAGCAGAATTGCGTGAAAAATTCATCGCTGTACTTGGGCACGACTTACGAAATCCACTAGCAGCCATTAATTCAGGTGCTCGCATGTTGATGCGCCGTGAAAAAGACGAAGAAAAACTATCATTTCTGCACTTAATACAGACGAGTTCACTTCGCATGGCAGGAATTATTGAAAATGTTCTTGATTTTGCACGCGGTCGTTTAGGTGGCGGAATGAGCATAAATATCGAATATGGCAAAAGCCTTACGCTCATGCTGGACCAAGTTGTCTCAGAAATACGAACAACCTATCCGGACCGTATAATCGAAACAGAGTATCACTCAGAACTGATAGTCGATGCAGATCACTCACGTATCGCGCAAATGTTCTCTAATTTATTGGGAAATGCAGTGTCGCATGGCCGTGCCGACAGCCCTATTCAAGTTAGCGCAAAAATTGCTGACAATGACTTTGTACTCGCAATCACAAATGATGGAGATCCTATTCCGCCTGCAGAGTTGTCAAAACTCTTTGAGCCTTTCCATTGCAGTGAAAGCAGTTCAAAAAAAGGTGGTCTAGGACTTGGTCTCTATATTTCAACTCATATAGCCCAAGCTCATAATGGGAAATTAGTTGCGGATTCGCAATCAGGTAAAACAACTCTAACGTTTAGCATGCCAGTACATAAGGACCGATTAACGCCACAATGAAAATGAGTTTATATCAATTGCTCATGGATACTTGTATTTGCTCTGCCTCTGCGTTCCATTGATTGAATGACGTTATCAAATTTGACGTCGGACCAATTCCCCATTGCATAACCATTTCTGCCTGTTCACCAAGTTCAATACAAGCACCTTTGTAAACCTGTCCTGTCGGTGCATCACTCAGAGCATCGCTTAATTCTTGATGGCAAGCCTGCAAGTTGTCGTAATTCTTAATTTCATTGTAAATAGGGCGACATAACAGTGCATCTGGCGTGCAGACTACAACAAGGATAGCAATTGAATTTATTGGCATGCCTCTCTCTCCTTTTCATACTGCAACACGTAACGCCTATCGCTTCGCATAGTTCCCTTTGCGTCATCTAACTCACATGGAGGGATTTAAAAGCATACGTTTCGACAAGCCCCGTGCTAAAACTTATCGTCATAATCCATTACATATACGAGCTTACTAAAGGTTGCTGTCGGCTCTAACCTCATGGCAGGGAACTTAAATTCACCTTCTGCGTTACTGAACTATGTAGGGGGTTTTTATAGAGGCAACGTATCTGTTGATTTAATGTCCGGTCGAAAAGCACGCGAGAGAAATAGAATATAGCCACTTCTTACTTAAGAAAAACGTGGCGCATGGACGCGTAGTCACTTCGCAGCATTCAATCTAACATGATAATGCGGAATAATGAACGTCACCTACATGAAACAGAATTGCGCAACAAGCGCAGCTTATTCATTTGAAGGGAAAGTATTATGCACGGGATTATCTATTTAGTTGGTTTAGTTGTCGTAGTGATGTTCATTTTGTCATTACTTGGGTTGCGCTAACATGGCAGATATTCATCACCCTATAGCAACACGTCACAGTGACGCTTCAGCTAACTCCTCTTATTTGGAATGGGGACCTGTTTGGGCAGGTGCTTTAGTGGCTATCGCCATTTCTACCGTTTTAGTGCAATTTGGTGCATCCACTGGATTAGCAATGGGAGATCCCATTCGACCTGACAATACAGTTTCTTATAATTTCATCATTGCAGGGCTTTGGCTTTTACTCGTTTCTGTCGCAGCATCTAGCGCAGCTGGATACATCTCTGGACGTATGCGTATGACCATGAACGATGCTACTGCAGACGAAGTTGAGTTTCGCGATGGCATACACGGTATTACCGCATGGGCACTCTCGACCGTGGCAGTTGCACTCGTTGCATCGATCTCAGGATCAATTGCATCTGCAGTCGCAGCTGCAACAGTTACTGAAACACCTGAACTCCCCGCTAATCTTCAGGCATGGGCAGCTAATCAAGCTCTCATAGTCGCATTTGCCACAGCAGCGGGATCAGCTCTGGGTGCGGCAGCAGCATGGTTTGCATCAGTATCAGGTGGTAAACATCGTGATGATGCAACTTCCCATAATGTGATTGTACCAAAAATGTTCCGCAAACGATAAAACGCAATACAATGGTATATTCCACCGTGCAGGTCTGGATTTTTCTGGGCCTGCACTTTTTTACATTCACTGCGGTTCACGCCAGCAAAATGTCTAATACAGTATTGGAGAATAATTCACTGGCGGACCGCCTATTTAGTAAGATTGGCAATTCAGTTTGAACTCTCCGCATTTATAGAGGCATCGTTCAACGTTTCATCTCCAGATAAGAATTCCCCAATCGATGATAACCCATCCACACGATCACAAATAGCTTTCATAATAATGAGCATAGGCACGGCTATAAGAACACCAATTGCTCCCCATAAAAATCCCCAAAAAGCGATTGAAAGTAAAATGACGACTGTGTTCAATGAGAAACGTCGCCCCATAATCATTGGTGTAATGAACTGTCCCTCCATAACCGTTGCAGACAAATAAATCCCAGGAACGATTAGCATTTGCCCAAATGTATCGAAGGTAATCGTGGCAACTGCTGCAGTGACTAATATGCCAACAAGCGATCCGATATAAGGAAGAAAGTTTAGCAAGCCTGCAATTACTCCCCATAATATAGGGTTGGGCATTCCAACGAGCCAAAATAGAGCGCCAATGACAGCACCTAAAAGCGTGTTAATCAATGCGACGGTTAGGAGATATCGAGATACATCGCGCTCAATATCATGGATAACATAAAGCGCTTTTTTCTGATCACTCAAAGTTGGTAAAACTCTTACGATCTTGCGGAAAAACATATCTCTCGAAGTCAGGAGAAAAAAGCTCAACACAAATGTAAGAATTGTCGATGCCAAAATCGCGACGACATCGTCAGCTGCCCGCGCAATCAAGCCAGGTTGTTTTATAATTACTTCTGAAGTGCGCCCTTTATCATCTCCGCTTGCCATTTTTTCAACCTGTGCACCTGCTTCATTGAGTGTATCCATTGGCTCGCGTATAGCCCGAAGCTTCGTTTCAAGTTCTTCGCCTATTGACGGGGCCTCCGCAACGAGCTTGGACAAAGGTTCAGCTAACGTCAGTACTGCCGTCGCTAAAATTACGCCCGACATCGCAATCAGCATTGCCGCAGTAAGTGCAGCCGGAATTTTCAACTTATTACCAAAATTTATAATGGGGCTTAACGTAAGCGCAATGATAACGGCTAAAACAACGGGCAGAAAAAAACTTTGCCCATAATAGAGCACAATACAAACACTGATCACTGCCAGCGTTTTAATTGCAAAAGCTGCGCTGCCGTAAACTCTCACATTGGAAATCGGAGTTTCTGAATCCAATGGATCGATATCGCTTGATCCTTTCGTCATATCGCGTCCTCATTCAGGATAACTCATAAATGTAATGTACATCATCTCGAAAATTTCTTTCAAAAAAAATGCGCGACCCAATAAAGGGCCGCGCACTTCGCAATACTCATCTAATTATCAGATATTATTTGCGTAAAGCTTATCCGTTATATTCAGGCAATGCCTCAAGTTCTTCCTGTGATGCCTCGATATAAACTCTAACGTCACCACCGTCTGCATTACGGATGACTTGAATTTCATCCATGGAAACCGCAACGCGGTGCTCTCCTATTCCCAAGAAGCCGCCAACATCCAAAACAGCCTGTTTTAGCTCATTGCCATCTCCCATGATAAGTTTATCGATTTCACCAATATCCTCATCATTAACGCCATAGATGCGCGCACCAGTTAGATCTTCAGTTGTGAGTTCATCGACCTTTGCAGTCGCATAACCTTCGCGCTCAACAGCCGGAGCTACGAGAGCCGTAGTATTACCAGTTTCTGCAACAGCTGTTTTTTCCACAGCTACTTTCTCATCAGATTTCATTTCTGATTCAGCCATTTCAGCTTCAGATAAACGAGAGTATTTAGGTGCTTCCGTTAGCTGCTCTTTGTTAGTGTTAACAACGAGAAAGAAGTCATCCTCATCATCTTTTTCAGCGACAATTTTGATGCTGTCCATATTAACAGCCACGTCTTTTTCACCAATGCCGATAAACCCACCAATACCTAAAATTACAGCTTTAACCTGACCATCACGGCCAAGGATTACGTCATTTACCTCGCCAATATCATCCCATTCAGCTTCAGCTCCGGCTTCAATGCGAGACTCATCATTAAATGAATCAAAGTCTTTTTCTGCTGAATACACACGCATACCGATGAATGTAGAAGCGTAAAGGTCTCCTGCCTGCTCAGCTTCGTAAGTTGTGAAATTTCCCATATGGGCGTCCGCTAATGCTGCCGTTGAAAGCATAAGACTCATAGCGGTTGTTGCAATAATCTTTTTCATTCTAAAATCTCCCTTTTTCATTATAAAATAATGCGTCTAAAACGGCGCCTTGGATGGCGCATAAGTTCAGGAGATAAACGAACTAAATGCGTTTTAGTTCCGCGAAATTTAACACGAACCTTTGAAGAATTTATCCAATTCAAGCCTTAATAAGACCTCGTCCCATTTTACATTTCTGTAGCCGCAAAGCAGTTTGTTAAAAAAATTATTATTCGCTTCATGAAAACAATGTGGTGAGCAATCACTGTGGTGGCGTTGGTCAAATCGCATATTTAAGGCACTAGACAATGGAGATTAGGAGCAGCAATCTTCGGACCATTTGCGAACTTCACACATGTTTAAAGACACTTCACACAGTTTGGTGAAATCATAAAAACATGTGTGAAGTTAATTAGCCCCAGATTCAGCTTCTCGATTTTTCAATCAAGGCAACCGCTTTTAGGCGCAACGCCCTCACCGCTAATTTTGCGGTTAAAAACACCCGCTAAGAACCACAATAAATCGTAATGTTGGCAATGCTTATGTGAAATTTACATCAAGCTTGGCGCATTTCTTGTTCGCGAATATCAATGAGGCGTTCGACATAGCGCTTCATATTGCGGATAGATCCTTTCGTCTTGCGCATGGTTGTTTTGCCTGCGTTTGTGCTGAGCCAATGTGCTTGGATGATATCCAGCTCTTCAATGCTGAGCGGTGTTGCCCAACGGCTATCATAACCTCGGCTTTCGTATTCAGCTTTCAGAATATTGTTTGCAATAATCGGCATATGCTCTGCTGATGGTTCATGGCATTTGAGAACTTTCAAGCGATTGAGCAATGGCGCTGTAATTGAAGCCAAATCATTGGCTGTAAATATCCAATTGATGCAGCCATAATTAATGGGCACCTCAAAATACTTATCGATAGTGCTTGATGCGGTGGATGGCTCCAGCATTGATAATAAGTTTGCACGAATATCCCCGTTACGGGTTGAGCCACCGGCTTTATCGAGCTCATCAAGAATGATCATCGGGTTTGCGATACTGCCGTCTATTATGGCTTGGAAGTGAAGGCCTGGTGCAGCGCTGTGCCATTTCCGTGATGAACCTAGCAACATGGCATCAACTGAACCACCGATATCGCCGCAGACATGATGTGTTTGCAGCTCATGTGCTAATCGGCGTGCAAAGGTGCTTTTGCCGCTGCCAGGCTTACCTGTTAAAAGTATCGGCGGCATGCGAACACTGTTCTGTGCCCTCATGGTGTTAAGTATCGCATCAATGACATTTTCAAAATGCGGAAACTCAGCCATCAAATGGCTGCGTACGATTACTAGGTCTGGCTTTTTGGTAAGCGGTAACCACGCACCAATCAGCGGTTTGATTTGTTCGAATGTGCTTTGAGCATCGCTGCCTCCTATAGATGCCGGTGCGTTGGGCATAATGATCGCTACCTCATGGCCATCAGACAGCCTAAAGGACTGTGTGGTGTCTATTCCTGCGATTGGACTACTGTCAGTTTCCACTTGGAAACTATCGATACGGCTACTTTTGTTTGAAGCGTCTTGTTTAGCTGCTGCTGCCTCTTCTTGCCTCCCCGCTTTGACAGCGATCTGAGACAATATGTTTCTGGCATTAGAGCTGCGTGATAGTAGCGGCATATTGTTTGACATGGATGCAATCTCGACCTGCTCATAAAGAAGGTCAGCCAGTGTTTCATAGCGACGTGGATCCACGGGCAGGTTCAATAAGATGTCAGTTTCTTCGCCGCTGCTGCTCTTGGTATCTAGGCGATTGATATCCTCAATACGGGCATCGCCCTGCCCATTTTCTTCATCACTGTAATGGTCGAAAATGGCGTATTCTTCGTCTGCATTTGTATCAGCGTCTGGATGAAGGTCATGCTCTCTTGGATGCGCGTCATGCATCGATCTGACATTGGGATATTGAACCTCTACGGAGGCACCTTCATTAAAGAGCCTGTTAAGATCATAGCCTTCGTTGATCAGCTGCGTGCGTACTGCATCTGCAATATCATCAAACAGACAGCTGCCTGCAACATCCACCAGTGAGCTGCGGGCTCGTTGCGGTCTATATAGACCAAAGGTAACCCAAGCTTCGCGCTCAAAACCATCAAATATGTTTGCAACCTCACTATCCAGCAGATGTAATAATAATCGTGCCATGGCTATTTTATTGGCATGGTGGGGAGCCTTGCTGCCAATAACGTCGCCGTAGCGCCCATCAGTATCGGTGTCAGATAGTTCTTGAAGATAAGTTGCTGCTGTCTGGTCATCCGCACGCACACGGTCGATCGCCATCAAAATCAATTCCTTTGCACGCGTTTCATAAATCATGGGAACAAGCAGGCGATCTGCCAGATCCAATATCCAACGTTCACCGCGTGAAGCAGCTTTGCACCAAAGATGCCTGATACCCGATGCAGCAAGAGCGCTGTCACTCCCCCACCGTTTTGTATCAGCTTCCGGCATGCCGTTGAGAAGCATTGCAGCCATATTCCAATCTGCATTGCTAATGGTCGGATGAACCTCATCTGCGTTGCACAGCATGACGACCAGATCTGAGACCATGGCGAGGGGATCACCGGCATCGAGCTTGATATTTAAGTCAGTGGCATTCCACGCAGTTCGCCCATCCATCGCAGCAAGCGTCTGGGGCTGAACTCCAGTCCTTAAACTGGCATCTGAACCGGCAGCCCAATTGCTTTGCTCGCTTAGCCAATCAACCAAACGATAGGTTCTAAAATCTATTGTTCTTCCATTCGACAGCTCATGAAAAGGTGCGCCGCTTGATGGTACGTTAAAATGCTTAAAGCGTTTGCGTGGCTGCGACAGCATTAATTTAGACGCGTCTTCAGAAAGAATTTTATCTGAAAGCGTATCGCCTGATGCGGTCGCTTCCCTGTCAACATTGGTCGCTTCAGACGGCAAATCTGCGCCATTTTCATGGGTACTAATTGCCGTGATGTTTTGCGATGCGCTGTCAACATTGATGGCCAAATTGCTGTCAACAGTAGATACTTCGCTCGATATGGCACTATCAGGCTGTTCAATGGCTTTTTGAGCGCCCTCTTCACGCAGAGTGCTGTCAACACTCACCTCTTTCGATCTGCTGTCAACACTGTCACTTTTATTCTGATCACTCATAGCGCAAACCCCGCTGATACGGACTGCTGCTTGCATTCAATAAGAGTACAGAAGATGTTGGTGTAAGCACATCAGCATTGCTGTAAGTGATATGGCTCTGCTCCTGTGTGATGAGCAGTTGAGATCGCGATAAATTCAAGGGAGGACTGCACTCAGCATCTGCGTATGCCAAGGAACAGGATTGTGTGTCTCTTGCCTCCGATTGTCGCCGATACAGCCAACCCAACACCATAGGACTTACCGGACATCCGTCAGCCACTGATTGCCAGAGGCTATATATGACACATTCTGGCACTCGGTACGGGTGAGTGCTTTTGCCATGGTTGATGGCCAGACCGATTATGAGCGCGCGGTATGATAAGTTTCCATCGGCGCTTACTGCTGCTGTTTCATTCTGGTGAATAGACATAGTTCTTCTCCATCTGCCTGCGCTTAAGCGACAGGCAGTGCTTATTTATGATTGGGATTGGTAGGCCTGCGCTTATGCGCAGGCTCAGTTAATGAGCCTTCGCAGCGATAAACTTCTGGCGGGCTACCGCTGGGCTGAATTGAAAATTAGCAATCCGCAGAGCTGGCTCGTTGATATTGATATCAGAGTCATAATCCATCAGGTCAGCTTGAATGGCTTCTTCTGGCATAGGAAAACCAAAATCATCCGCATCATGCTTGCTCAGTTCTGCATTTGCGCCCGTTGAGCGAGAGCCAGACGCTTTACGCACGGCCATTGAGCAAGCGCTAAACTCTTTGTTGAATACGGCCATATGGCGAATGATCTCATAGCCAAAGTAATGATCCAGATCACAGCCATTGATTTTCAAACTATCAGCATAGCCTGATTGCGCATATAGATCGATCACACGAACGTCTTCAGTTAGGCTACCAAACTTATGCGCGCTCATTGCCCAACTGTGTAATGAACTTAATGATGCTTTGAGTTTCTTTTCAAGATGCGCTTTTGATGATGAATCTGAATTACCGGTCCCACGCTTACAATCAAACGCGCCGATATAGCCTGAGACAGGATCAATCACGACGAGATCAGCACGGTAGATCTCTTTGATCGTGTCTGTTTCAGGCATATTTACTTTTCGTAGTGCATCGATGTCATTGCATGACGCCATACGACAGGCGGTCAGCATCAAAGGTATGGGTGCTTCACGAATAACTTTTAGTCCATGGAACGTTAGAACGGCAGTCAGTGCGACTGGCAATGCCATTCCATGTTGGCGCTGTAGTTTAGCACCAAGCGATATGAGCGTATTATCTGAGCCAAGGACTGGATCGAGCGATAAGCCGGTTACTTTTGTTTTTGTGACAGCTTTTTGCGCCATAGCGCGCAGCTTTTCATGCAGCTCAACCTCGGCTTTTGTAAATGCCCCTGTCGCCTGAGTGGCTGTGTTTGCTGCAGTTTCAACAGCAGCAACACTGGCATCGCCAGTAAATCCAGCTGATGAGTTATATTCCTGTGCATCGAACAAAGTATCGATCACATTATGAGTTTCTGTAAGCATGATATGCGCCTTTTAAAAAAGGCAGCCAGTTTCATTCAATCATCGCGCATGCGAGCTGTAGCCGCCTTCCCCGACACAAGCCGCGCCAAATCAACGGCCAAGCATTGTGGGAAAAACCGATAGCGCGCACCGACCAGCGCAAAAGCGCCAGCAGCCATGATCAAAAGAATGGCCGCGATTAGATTGAGAAGTTGGATGAAATGGATGCAGGTCCGTTTGCGGGCAAAGCACGGCAACAGGACGCAGTATGATCCAAAATTCCAGAACGCATATTTTTATGATTTAGGGATTCACGAATGGTCCCAAATTGAGTAGAGCTGTTCATAGCCTCTATCCTTTTGCAAGAAGGTTGTGAGGTCAGGCTTCGGTTGAGTGTTACTAGCACTCGGCTGAAGCCGACTTAACTGCACAATTGCAGCATCAATCAGTATCTCCCACTAAAATAATAGTGCAAGCGCGATCGGCCGACACGGTTAACAGTTTGTTGATGGCCGAAGTGATGTCCCGGCAAATATTCCTTAGGCGACTAGGCCAGCCTGTCCATTAGAAGTTGATGACGAACACTTGAAACTTTTTTCATTGCCATGACTGAAAATTATCGCAGTTCTTGAGAAACAACAAGTACCCCTGACAGCACCATCTGAATTGAATTTGTAGACTTACTGTCAGTGAATTCATCGTTTCTATGCAACATCAAAATTTATCATATTGGTGTTGGAACCATTGCGACACGAAGGCGTTCGGTTAATGTACAGATATGGAGATAAGTATGGGCGAACGCACGATTCCAACCTCTCGCAACAAAGAATCTGGTTCCGGATGGGCCATCGTCCTCGCGTTAATTATCGCAGTATTTGGTATTCCTATTGCGGTTGGCGGTGCGTATTTAATTTCGCTTGGCGGTTCATGGTATTATCTGCCTGCGGGTCTGGGACTGTTGCTGACGTCCTACTTTCTTTTCAAGCACAGCAAAAACGCTGTCTGGATTTATCTCATAACCTATATTGGCACGGTCATCTGGGCCTTATGGGAACGTGGGTTTGATGCATGGGCTCAGGTGCCCAGGCTCGTTGCACCGACCGTTATACTTTTGCTGATATTACTAACATTGCCCGCTTTCCGAAGCGCGATGTGGCGCTCTCGCAGTGGGGTGGCCGTTGCAGCGATTGCTGTGATTGCCGTCATTGGCGTCATGAACAATGACCGTTTCTTTACGAAAACTGCGATTGCACAGGAAGAGTCTTCGGCGACCGTCGCACCTGTTGAACAGACACCCGTATCTGAAATGCCAGCTGTGGATGGCAACAGTCCTTCCACCTCGAAAAGTAGAGGTAAGTCAGAAGAAATCGTTGAGGAACCTGCGGCCCCTGCCGAGACTAATTTTGTCGCTCTTAAATCTGGTGAAGACTGGCCAGCCTATGGCGGTACGCACATGGCCACCCGTTATTCACCATTAACAGAAATTACACCCGAGAATGTAGAAAACCTGCAGAAAATCTGGGAATTTAGAACCGGCGATCTGCCCGAAGATGATGAACCCTTTGGTAATCAGAACACCCCTGTAAAAGTTGGTAATCGTCTTTATGTTTGTTCGGCTCTAAACAAAATCAGTGCTTTGAACGCAGCAACAGGCAGCGAGTATTGGACATTTGATCCTAAAACGCCCATGGATGCCATCGGCTACAACGCATCATGCCGAGGGCTTGTCTATTTTGAAGACCCGACTGTAAAAAGCACCGATCTTTGTGCCGCACGCGTAATTAATTTAACGCATGATGCGCGCATGATATCTCTTGACACAGAAACCGGACAGCCTTGTGAAGATTTCGGCAACAATGGCATTGTCAACTTGCTCGAAGGAATAGGCGATACCGCTCCCGGTTTTTATGCCCCGACCTCCCCTCCGACGCTGGTGCGTGATGTACTTGTGGTTGGCAGTCAGGTCAGTGATGGGCAGACACGTGAAGCGCCATCCGGTGTAATACGCGGCTACAATGTTATCACGGGTGAGTTGGAGTGGGCATGGGATATGGGGCGTCCTGGTGAAACAGGCCTTCCACCAGAAGGCGAAATCTATACTCCCGGTACACCGAACATGTGGACTATCGCGTCCGGAGATGACGAATTAGGGTTAGTCTATATGCCGATGGGCAATTCAGCTGTAGATTATTGGGGCGGCGACCGGTCTGAAGAAGAAAATACCTATTCAACATCAATCGTAGCTCTCGATGTCGAGACAGGTAAAGTCGCATGGTCATATCAGACAGTTCATTATGATGTTTGGGATTATGACCTTGGTGCTCAGGGAACGTTGGTTGATTTTCCGACCGATGACGGTCCGGTACCTGCCATTGTCATGCCGTCCAAACAGGCACAGTTCTATATCTTAAACCGTGAAACAGGCGAACCGCTTGTCAACATTGAGGAACGTAAGGCACCTCAGGGCGGTGTCGAGCCGGACAGATTATCTCCGACACAGCCGTTTGTAACCGACTTTCCGAATCTTTTAAAACCGGAACTGACTGAAGCGGACATGTGGGGCGCAACACCGCTCGACCAATTGTGGTGCCGCATCCAGTTCAACCAAGCTTCCTATGATGGCGCATATACGCCGCCGACTGTAGATCAACCTTGGATTCAATATCCCGGCTACAATGGCGGAACGGACTGGGGTGGTATCTCCATCAGTCCTGAGGGCATCATGATTGCTAATTACAACAATATGCCCAACTTCAACCAGCTTATCCCGCGCAAAGAGGTCGATAAACTTGGCGTCCTACCTATAACAGACCCAAATTATGATCCCGATATTGGCGGAGGGTCTCACGGCAGCATCAGTCCGCAAGCTCAATCACCTTATGGTATCCGGGTCAATGCGGGCTGGCGTGTCCCCTATACGGGCCTACTTTGCAAAGAACCTCCGTACGGCGGAATTGCCGCTATTGATTTAAACACCCGCGAAACATTATGGGACCGCCCGTTTGGTACAGCACGCAATAATGGTCCGTTCGGCATTCCATCAATGCTACCAATTGATATTGGTACACCAAACAATGGGGGCGGTGTCATGACCGGTTCCGGCCTGTTCTTTATCGCTGCAGCCACAGACGATATATTGCGAGCGATTGATATCAGAACAGGGGAAGAAATTTGGCAGACTGTTTTACCAGCAGGAGGTCAAGCAACGCCGATGACCTATGAAGCTGAAGGCAGACAAATTGTGGTGATTAATGCAGGTGGCCACGACTTTATGGAAACTAAAATCGGTGATTATTTCATTGCTTACGCGCTGCCAAAAAACACGAGTAGTCCGGCAGGAGACTAACACTCGGCAAGTTGTGAAAGTAATATATTGCTCCTCGTCAACAGGATCAGGATGGCGAGGAGATAAGCTAATTAACGACGGAAATCATTATGGACCAAGCGACAGGCTTTTCCTTTGACATGAGCTATTGTGGTCTGCCTCCTGCACCCGAGGGACTTTGGAGCCGGTGGAATTTTGACCCCATTTTACTCATCGCATTGGTTGTTCTCTTTGCTGTGACTTCTTACGCATTGCGCCATGCCGAAAAGTCTCGCCAAGTTGCCTTCTGGAGCGCTTGGGTATTAACGGTTGTACTGTTCGTTTCCCCGATTTGCGCGCTGACAGTTTCTTTGTTCTCTGCACGCGTAAGTCACCATGTCCTTCTGACAATGATCGTTGCACCACTGCTAGCAGCGGCTCTGCCTACCAAGTGGGGACAGAACATGAAGCTACTTCCAGCTCTTTTATTATCAACTGTCTTATTATGGTTTTGGCATTTGCCGGATTTATACGCGTCTGCTTTCCGCCATCCCACAACCTACTGGACGATGCAGCTAACATTGCTGTCCTCTTATATCTGGCTTTGGCTAGGTCTTTTACGCGCCCGTTCTGCCGGCGCGGCTGCTATAGTGGCTTTGGGCAGCGCCACGCAAATGGGCTTTCTCGGTGCACTATTGGTTTTTGCACCACAGCCACTTTACCTTCCTCACATGGCGACCACCTTGGCTTTTGGATTTTCTCCATTAGACGATCAACAATTGGCTGGTCTTATAATGTGGGTTCCGGCGAACCTGCCGCTTCTGGCCGCCGTGTTGTGGAGGCTCACTTTAGTGCTCAGCGCTCAGCAAACTGCCATGGCAACGCGCTGATGATTGATGCGCTAATGCCTTGGTTCAAATTTATCCATGTCGCTACAATTGCCATGTGGTCTGCAGGTTTGATTGCATTGCCAATGCTTTATCACCAGCGCCGGGACCTGACAGACAAACGGCTACACAGACTTCACTCCTTCACTCGGTTTTTCTATGTAGCGTTGATTTCTCCTGCCGCTTTTGTTGCCGTCCTAAGCGGCACCGTTCTTATTTTCATGCAATCAACATATGAATCATGGTTTTCAATAAAATTGGTAATGGTGGCAGCTATGACCGGCATTCACATTTACTCCGGTCTTATTATACTCAAGCTTTTTGAACCTGACCAAATCTATCCGACTTGGCGGCTGATAATTGTAATGCCACTTACTTTGGTCGTCATTGCTTTGATACTTGCTTTAGTTTTGGCGAAACCTGAAATTGTAACGCCTGAAGCGGTGATGGAATTTTTCGCACCTGGCGCTTTATCAAAAATTGTGACCGACCTTATTGGCGCGGCGAAATGAGAAGTCCTACGCCATGATCAAACACCAGCTTGCCGCCATGCCATCCCGCGAACCCGGCTGCCATGCTTGCCAAGGCGGACATAATGAGACCATTAGGAAGAATAAGTTCGGGCGCAAAGAGCCGAAGCCCGGCATTGGCACCGGAAATAGCCACCAGCACCATAGCAGCAACGGCATGGTTCCAGCTCGCAACGCGCACTCGAATGCCCGGAACAGCAAGCAATTCAATAGTGCCAACGATAGCGGCCAATACCCCGAATGCAAACGCAGCGCCAGCCGACCACACGCCAACCCGCATCCAGAACGCGTCGCCTGTCCACCAATAAAAAACGTCTACGCCCAGCGTAGAAACAACAAGCGCGATAGGAAAATGTACCATCATGGCATGGATAGGGTGACCTGCAACAGCGATGGCGGAGCCGATGTCCTTCTCGGCAACAGCACGTATGGCGGGGTTGGGATGATTATCGCGTGCCTCCGGCGGTGTCTCCTCTTGCTCAAGTTCTATTTTTTCTTGGTCTTGCGACGCATCTGTCATGGCTTGTTCCTCGGATCGAAATTGCTTTGTATTATAACGCCGCTTCTTCTGACTGGTTGCATGGGTGAACTTTCTACGCTTGACCCCGCCGGGCCGCGCGCAGCAAATCTGGCAACGCTTTGGTGGGTAATGCTTTGGGGCGCATTAATTTTGTTTGCAATCGTCATCGGGCTTCTTGGTATAATTTATCTGCGTCCAACACTTTTAGCACGTTTGACTCCCAGTCAATGGATTGTTGGCGGGGGATTGATTTTACCTTTGCCAATCCTGATCGTACTGACCAGCACGGCGCTGGTGCTGGGCGAACAACTTTTGCCGCGCGGCTCTGATGTGCGGCAGTTCGATGCGGTTGCTGAACGGTGGGTTTGGCGCTTTTCCTATCGAGATGGTCGCGTACCCACTTCCGATACTTTGCATATTCCGGTGGGTGAACCTGTGGATATTCATGTTTCTAGCCAAGATGTAATACATTCTTTTTGGGTACCCCGTCTCGGTGGCAAGATTGATGCAATACCTGGCCGCACCAATGTCATTCGCCTTGAGGCTGACAAACCGGGTATATATTGGGGCCTCTGCGCTGAATATTGCGGCACAGGCCATGACACTATGCTTATCCGTGTTGAGGCTCATACGCTTGAAGAATTCACAGCCATAATGAGTGGTAGCGCGCAATGAACAAGCCAGGAAAACAAACGCCAATTCAGTTGCACAAAGCACTGGATGCTGTTTGGAGAACACCAAAGGGCATTGGTCAATTATCTGCCGTCAACCATACCATCTTGGGCAAGCGTTTCATGGTGCTAGCTCTGATTTTCTTTGCTATTGGTGGCATTTTATCAATGCTCATTCGTGCCCAGCTTGCAACGCCCAACAGCGCGTTTGTCGGTCCTGAAATATACAGCCAGATTTTCACCATGCATGGCACGGTAATGATGTTCCTATTTGCCATTCCCATGTTTGAGGGTTTTGCAATCTACATGCTGCCCAAAATTCTCGGCGCACGTGATCTGGCTTTCCCGCGGCTCACTGCTTACGGTTTCTGGTGCTATCTTTTTGGCGGTACAATTCTTGTTGTCGCCATGCTGGCAGGCGCCGCGCCCGATGGCGGTTGGTTCATGTATACGCCGCTTTCCTCCCGAACCTATACGCCTGGAATTAATGCGGACGTCTGGCTTTTAGGTATAACATTTGTAGAAATTTCGGCAGTGACTGCCGCTATCGAAATTCTCGTCACCATTCTTAAAATGCGCGCACCCGGTATGTCGTTATCCCGCATGCCTCTTCTAGCTTGGTATATGTTGATTACCGCTGGGATGATGGTGATCGGCTTTCCACCTTTGATCCTAGGGTCTATCCTTTTGGAGCTTGAACGTGCATTCAATTTGCCGTTTTTCGATCCCACGCGCGGTGGTGATCCCTTATTGTGGCAGCATTTGTTTTGGCTCTTCGGACATCCTGAGGTCTATATCATTTTCCTCCCAGCAGCTGGGGCGCTTTCCACTATTATTCCGGTTTTTGCTCAGCGCCCCATCTTGGGCTACCACGCCATTATCGCGGCCATAGTTACCATGGCCTTTTTGAGCTTCGGGTTGTGGGTTCATCATATGTTTACAGTCGGGATTCCGCATCTGGCATTGGCATTTTTCTCTGCTGCAAGCGCGTTGGTCGCAGTCCCCACAGCCGTACAAATTTTTGCTTGGATTGGCACACTCGCATCAGGCAAACCGCGATGGGATGTTCCAATGCTCTATGTGTTTGGCTTCTTTGTCGTCTTTGTCATTGGTGGCCTGACTGGCGTGATGTTGGCGATGGTGCCTTTCAATACGCAGGCTCATGACAGCTATTTTGTCGTAGCGCATTTGCATTATGTACTTGTGGGCGGTTTTGTATTCCCGATGCTGGCGGCAATCTATCACTGGCTGCCGCACATCACCGGCAGGCAGAGCATGTACCGCCTCTCAGTCCCTGCCTTCTGGCTGATTTTTGTTGGTTTCAACATGACCTTTTTCCTGATGCATTTAACCGGACTAATGGGGATGCCGCGCCGTATCTCCACCTACCCTTCGACTTGGGGATGGGATTGGCTTAATCTTTTGTCTTCAGTTGGCGGCTTCGTGCTCACAATAGGGTTTGCTTTAGTACTGGCAGACATGGTGCTACAATTTCGCTTCGGACGTCCCTTCCGGCGTGATCCTTGGCGCGCTCAGACACTTGAATGGGCGACTGCCACACCGCCACCGAGCTATAATTTCGCATCCCTACCGCATATCGATACACGCGCCGACCAGTTGCAGCCTGCATTGATCGGAACGCATCTGGCGGGCGGACACGGCTATCTTGGGTTTGTGCGCAAGGGCGAACAGGAAACGCTGGCGGTTGATATGGTGACGGGTGAGATCGATCATATCATCATCTTGCCGCAGCGAAGCTTCCTGCCTCTATGGACCGCGCTGGCGACCGGCGCCTTTTTCTTAGCGATGCTATTCAGTCAATATTGGCTGGCCCCGTTTGCAGCACTTACCACTATCGCCCTCTTCCTGATCTGGCCGCACAAACTTGGATTGAAAGAAGATGTGGGACCTGTTGATATTGGTCGTGACCAAAGGGCACCATTTGATGCGCTATCCACAGGCAATGTGACAATTCTAGCTAACAAGACAGCGCTTGTAACTAATGCCACACTATTTGCCTCAATGTTATTCGGCGGCCTGTTCCTTCTCGTTGTCGCGCCCAATTGGACAACACTACCAAGCCTGAACATCCCTCTCGTGGATAGTTTAACGGCAATCTGCCTCACAATTGTCGCTACTGCAATTTCCTATACGGCACGTGCCACAAATCAGAAGGGTCATGCGATAGGATCGCTGCTGGCAGGTTCCGCAATATTGCAATTTGGCACTGCCGCAATGTTTGTATGGCTGATGGTTCTAATTGAAGATCCGACAGCGCATGCGCGCTTATCCATTGCTTTTGCCGTATTAGCCTATTGCGCCGTTCACTGTGCCATTGCCGCCCTCATTTCGACGCATGCTTTTTTTCGCGGTCTGCAAGGCTTCATCTCTGCGCGCCGCGCAACTGATCCGGAAATTGCTTGGCTGTGGAGCGTTTATGCAACCGGCGCAAGCATCCTAGGGGTGGCGCTCGTCACTTTGCTATCGCTGGCAGGTGCGCGCGCATGAGTACAGAAAACAGACGATATCTTATGAGGTTGATTGCTGGTTTTACAGTCTGGACACTGGGCTTTATTACGCTTTATGGCTTACAGTCGCTGGGATGCGCCTATGAATGGTACGCGCAACGCACCATTTTAATAGGAACCTACATTGTTATATTGATGCCATTGATATGGTTGGCATTACGCCCACACGAATTCAAAAACCATCAGGAAAAAGTCCTTTCAATCTCCGCACTATGGGCTAACCGCGCGGCTTTGGCTTCGGCGATATTGATATTCTTTCCAATAACATTTGCCAGTACATGCATCTAATTTGAACGTCCTATATTTTAACTCATATAGGCGTTATCAATTCGCAATCCTGCCGTATTTGTCAAAAGAACTGTAAAAAGTTTTAAATTGCTAAGAAGTCAATGGTAATTTCATCCAGCGCGGATCATATACATTTGCTACACCGCATCTCGACGCCCATAATTGGCATTAAGATCAATAAAATTTTAAAGACAAGCTTTCGCTACAATTTAGCTGCCCGCTCTCCATAGTTCATTAATGACGCGCAACAAGTCTGTTTTAAAAAATGAATGATTATACTTCAGAGCGAGCACTTTGAACAAATTTGGTAGCATGATTAAAGAGCCCTAAATATGGAATAAATCGCGCAAACAGTATGGATAAACTTTGTTACTGAAAAGTCAGGCCTTTCCATTTTTCATTCCTGCAATAAGTAAGAAAATATAAGTATGCATATCACTGTATAACAATAGTAATTAGGGAAACAGATAAAATGGATAAAAATAACCTGCCATCTTTACCTCTGGCGCTTTTACCAGTTGTATTGACACTTGGTTTACTTGCACTTCAGCTGTTCTACTATGGTGATTTTACGCCTCACATCCCCTTAATTTTAGGCTTAGCCATTACTTCTTTGCTAGGTGTGCTGCGCGGACAAGGTTGGATGGATATCCGAGAAGGTGTTTTCCACGTAATACATGTTTCGATGCCCTCTCTGGCCGTATTGATCGTTGTTGGAATGATTATCGGTGTCTGGATTGCATCGGGTACTGTGCCTACGTTAATATACTACGGCCTCACATTGCTTACACCCTCTATTTTTCTGGCTGCTGCTATGTTTCTTTGTGCTGTTGTTTCGCTTTCGCTGGGGACGAGCTGGGGTACAGTTGGTACGATTGGCTTGGCTCTGATGGGTATCGGTGCAGGCTTCGGCATTCCTGCGTATTGGACTGCGGGTGCTGTTGTTTCGGGGGCTTTTTTCGGCGATAAAGTGTCGCCATTGTCCGATACCACCAATCTGGCTCCGGCGGTCACTGGCACAAATGTTTTCGACCATATTAAGAACATGTTACCAACAACAGTACCGGCGATGCTGATTGCACTGACGATTTACATTGCTGCTGGATTTTTGCTGATTAGTGAGACCGTTGGCGATGTCACCAGCATCAATCAGATTACATCTGGACTAACGGAGCGGTTTAATCTTGGTTTTGTACCACTAATTCCAGCTGTAATTGTGGTGGGGCTGGCACTCATGAAAAAACCACCGCTGCCATCTCTTTTTGCAGGCGTGATTGCTGGTGCCATTGTCGCAATCTTCTGGCAAGGTGTTGGCCTTCATGATGTGTTCACGTTCGCACAATCAGGTTATTCCATCGAAACGGGTATCGCGGATATTGATACTCTCCTCAATGCAGGTGGTATTCAGTCTATGATGTGGACCATCTCTCTGATGCTGATTGCGCTTGGGTTTGGCGGTGCGCTGGAGCGGACCGGTTGCCTGGAAGCTATTATCATGGCGATCATCAGCCGCGTGAAAAGCTTTGCCGCTGTGCAAACGTCGGCAATTGGCACCGCGTTTGCGACTAATATGGTTGCAGGTGATCCCTATATCTCGATCGCCTTACCAGGTCGGATGTTTGCACCTCTTTACCGCGGCATGGGGTATTCAACATTAAACCTTAGTCGGGCGGTTGAAGAAGGCGGAACGATGATGAGCCCACTGATCCCATGGAACGCAGGCGGCGCTTTCGTGATCTCAGCACTTAGTTTGGGCGTTATGGATGGCAACATGACTAATTTACTTTATATTCCTCTCGCTTTTGCCTGCTGGACTGCTCCGCTGATCGGTATATTCTATGCGTTGACCAACTTGTTTTCGCCTGTGGCAACCGAAAAGGACCGAACAGAATGGGCAAAGCAGAATGAAGAGATCATGGATCTTGGTGATCACGAACTTGCTTATGATGAGACTGCAATTACCTAAGTTGATGGGGGTGAGTCAGTATAGCGCTGGTCATTACGGGCCAGATCTGCTTCTAAACTTTAAAGCGTTCATCTGGTGTGTTTCCCGAGTAATTCATTCTGAAAGATGTGGGTTGTGCGCCCAGATCAGGGCAAAATAAACACGTATATTCTGAATAAGCTTACCGCTGTGAAGACCCATAACATGCAAGAGAAAAGGACTTACTGCATAATGTAATCTCCATCAGATCAACATCATAATTACTTTGTTGAGGTTTATCTCTAAGCTGTAATTCACACCGTAAAACGTCATCGGTGCGGAACTTTTATCGTGATCCATCGTTCTACAGATCTTCAAGCAGAAACACAGAAGGGATCAAAATGAAAACGCTATCAGATATTTTCGAACACACTTTACAAGATATTTATTATGCAGAAAATGCCTTGATCAAAGCTCTACCTAAGGTGCACGACGCTGCAAATGGCAAAAAACTTAAGGCAGCAATTGAAGAGCATTTAGAGGAAACAAAAGGTCAAATAAAAACACTTGAAAAAGTTTTCAAATCCATAGGTAAAAGCGCATCTGGTGAAAAGTGTGACGCTATAGAAGGCCTGATCAAAGAAGCTGAAGGGCTCATGGATGAAGCGACAGGGGAGGCAAAAAACGCAGGGCTTTTAGCCGCGTGCCAGGCTGTCGAGCACTACGAAATAGCTCGATATGGAACACTACGCGAATGGGCAAAAGTGCTAGGACATACGGAAGCTCATGAATTGCTTACTAGCATATTGGACCAAGAAAAAGCAGCTAATAGTAAACTTACAAATCTCGCTGTATCGAGCATCAACCAAGCTGATTAAAGCATTTATTCTATAGTGGCGAGAATGGACATTTACCATTATCGCGTTGCCTCGTACTTTGTTGCACGCCAATAACTCTATTGGCGTGCAGCAATAACTAGTATTATTTTGCCAATCATAAGGCAGAGGTAAAAGTCATAGATCGCACCGAACTAGCTGACAGTTTCCTAAGGGCTTCTAATACGCCCGCCCTCATGAAGCTGCCTACGGTTGCTCACTGTGATTTTAATGACCGGAATAATAATGTTACCGCTGAGCATTTATTAATTTAATATCCAGCAGTCGGATACCTCTAATTACATTGATTAAATGGAAACCAGAGCCCCCCATCACTGAAGGTATAATCGACCCACACCCAAAGGCGCTGAACATGTTTTTATCGATTGAACCTTACGACACTATTATAAGAGCAGTGCTCTTATCAATCTTGGCAATTGTTTGGATCATATTAGTGGTTCGAATTATTGGCTTACGTTCTTTTTCAAAAATGACACCATTCGATTTCGTGGTAACTGTGGCAACTGGGTCCCTCTTAGCGGGAGCAAGCCAAGCCTCGAACTGGGAAGCTTTTCTACAGCCCTGCGTCGCTATTTCAAGCCTTTTAGGAATTCAATATTCCGCTGCCCGTTTGCGAAAGGTATCAGCTATATTTAAGTCAACCGTTGAAAATCAACCAGTCTTACTTATGAGGAATGGTGAAATTTTACACGATGCTTTGAAGGCCACACGTGTTGCTGAAGAAGATGTAGTAGCAAAGCTACGAGAGGCAAACGTACTCGACTTCGCACAAGTGCGTGCTGTTATTTTAGAAACTACAGGCGACATTTCGGTTCTTCATGGTGAACAACTACAAACGCAATTGCTTTTAGGTGTTCGCAAATTCGATTAGTTCTATCTCCTTTCGCTGACTTAGATCAATCCCGACTTGGGTACATGCAGTTTTCTCTGCGCAGAACTTACGTATCATGCCACTCTGATAAATTCTTTTTTTTGGAACAAAAGACCTCAACGTTAGTTGGCGAGTAAATCCCTCTATAAGAAATATAAAATGAAATTTCTTCGAACTATGGAAAGCGAGCACAAATGGTTTACAAAGAACCCGAATTTTTCGGCGAACCAGCCGGCGCTGCAAAAGGCTATGAAGCTAAGCTTGAAGCACAAATCGCAGAAGCTTTAGCTGTCGATGGCAGGGTCGATGCCGTCGATGTAGAGGTTTTAGTGACATCTGGTGGACATGTAATATTAAGTGGATATTTGTCACAAGCCACGGAAGTTCAAAGGTGCCTCGAAATTGCCTCCGCTGTAAATGGGGTAGAGAATGTGCAAAGCCATATTTCTATCCGTGTTAGCAACATTGTGTCGGAGTAATAAAGCTATCGTTCCTATTAGCTGATGCGCATCGTGAAAGGAGTGACCTTCAAAATCCGAAGCGACAGAGCTGATGACTTCAAACTGGTATATCACAGTGTTATAAATTTTTTCGCATTTGCTAAGGTAAACGGCAGTGGCGTTCCATGCTATCTGTGATCAGTAATATTAACCTACTTAAGTTCACGTGAATTTCCTTCTAGAAACCTAAGAGATAAATTTGGCGAGCGATGCATTAGATTTTCATTCTTTCAGTATGTGACTTAAATCCCCTCTCTTGAGTTGTACATTTTCCGAGATTTTCTTCTCAAATTTATGTGTCGACACACTTCGAAAGTACGGAGTTGGCAGATCGACAATTCACGAAAAGTTCTAAATCGTATTCAGATTTTACCTCTAAAACGAGGAACCATCTGACCCTATTTTTATTTATTATGTGGGCTGGCAAGATAAGGATACGATAATGACTACAAGCAAAAAATCGAATACCATTTCCTCAAAAGACGTAAATGGTACCGAAGTATACGGTAACGACGGAGACAGCGTCGGACATATCGATCACCTCATGATAGATAAAAAATCAGGCCATGTAGCGTACGCTGTAATGCACTTTGGTGGTTTTCTCGGCATGGGCGAAGAATCGCACGCCATACCTTGGGCAAAACTTCGTTATGATACCGCGAAGGAAGGTTACATCACTGACATTACTGAAGAGCAGCTAAAAGGTTCGCCCTCACGCACCGAAAACTGGCAAGATGATCCTGACTGGGAAAAACGAACGCACGAATATTATGCTGTAACGCCGTATTGGGGCGCATTCTAAATATCTAGATCTAACCCGTAATCATCCAATGTTTGATTACGGGTTCCATTTATCTAAAACGAAACTACTTCAAGTCACATCATAATAAATAACTCAACATTTTGGGAAGACTAACATGTGGCAATAGCTGCTTGATAATAGCGCGGCAATTCAAACTGTCATGGCTATCCTCACAGCTTTTGTATGGCTGTTTTACTTACAGATACTTGTCTCCGGCCTTAGAAGACAGCGCCGCACAGAAATTCTCATACATTTAGGTGGCAGTCAAAATTTAAATGCTCGGGTGTTTGTCAGCAATCTCGGGTTAGAACCGATCTATATTTTGGAAATTATTTTAACCGTACATACAAAGGATGGTACACACGAAACCTCCATTGCTGATCGCACAGAAGTCACCGTTGAAGAATTAAAATCGCCCAGTGCAACCACTCTTCAAGGTCCGCTCAACAGCGGCGAATTTGTCGACATAGGAAGTGTGGAAAACATACTACAACGCGTGAAGCATAACACTTACGATGGATACGATATCAATAATATCGAGGGCATCGAAATTAAGATAGCCGCAATTACAGCTGCAAGTACCAATATAGTTGCGGCATATCGCAAATGTGACTTAAGATGCGATAATAACGAATATTGGATAAGGCCGACAACGCTTTACGCAACTCAAATTCGAGGTTGGTGCGGTCGATATCAACTAAAAATAAATTACTTCGCTATATAAACAAGTGACTGTTGATATAAGCCCATATTATCGTCAAATTATCCTCGCCACACGTCTTTATGGCCTTTTTTTATCCGATAAATTTGTTCATCTTCGATGCTCTGGGTTTTCATAATCGAACCGGCAACCGGCCTTCCAAGCATTACGATCGTTACCGTGATTGGGCAATCCACCGGCGTCTTTGAGCATCCGCGCCGTGTGCATAAGGTTCCATGTCATGATCGTTGCATTGCGCTGCGTAAAATCATTATTAAAGCCTGCAGGCCCTCCTTCAATGTCATCACCATATGATGGACCAGGCCCAGCCTCACCGATCCAACCACAATCGGCCTGCGGTGGAATCATATAGCCTAGATGTCCAAGTGCATATAGGATTGTCATCGCGCAATGCTTGATCCCGTCCTCGTTGCCGGTGATGACCGCACTTCCAGTTTTGCCGTAGAAAACACTTTGCCCTTTATCGTTTAACATCCCCGACATACCATATAATCGTTCGATCAAAACACGGCAGAGGGAACTCTCCTCGCCCAACCAAATTGGTGTCCCTATGATCAAGATGTCGGCATCGGCAACTTTCTCCCAAAGCGCGGGCCAATCATCGCGGTCCCAACCATGGTCGGTCATATCTGGATAAACCCCATAAGCGATTTGATGGGAAGCTGCATGAATATGTTCCACGCTAACCCTGTTACGTGACATGATTTCGCCAGCCACAGAGAGCAACAATTTAGTGTGCGATTTCTCTTCTTCCCGCTTTAAGCTTGTGTTGAAAATGACAGCTTTCAGGTCCGAAAAGTCAGTTTGATTATCATCGCACAACTTTGATTGGGTTTCATTCAAGGTCATAATAAAAGTACTCCTACTGTGGGATTTTAGGGCTCATGTAATTTTGCCAGTTAATTGTCTCACGGGATGGTCGTATGACCATCTACAATCAAAAATTATTTTTGCTAACTCGACGCAATGCACCTCGCAACGCGCGCGCCTGAGGCCTTTCAAAAAAAAGTTTATTACGATCAAAGCCCATTCTTTCCATTGCATCCTCTTCGCTCGGATGGGCGCTTTCAAAAACTGAAGACCAAATCAATCTCACCAAATCCACTTTACTAGTGGTCGCTTGTGACAAGCGCGATAAAGCAGGCAAGAGAACCCGTTCAATCTCTTCAAAATCGCTACCCAATGGAAAATCTGGCAAGAGCATATCTCGATAAGGCGTTAGCCAGTTTTCAAGCGCTTGCGGCGTGTTGTTTCTAAACTCTTCTGGTAGCTGATAGTTCTCCGAAAGCTTACCGCAGTTCTTTGCCTTTTTTACGAGAGCATTCTGAAATCGACTATCAGTGATAGCGATCATGCGCTTGATGACCTCTTCATCTGTTTGCCCTCTCAAGTCGGCTGCACCATATTCTGTGATGACGATGTCGCGCATATGGCGCGGTACTGATGTAACGGACAATTGCCACACAATATTGGATGTAGTTTTGCCACCACTGAATCGTGTTGCTGGCACTGTTAGGATTGCGCGGCCATCATCCAGCGCAAAAGCTTGTTCGAAAAAGTTAAATTGGCCACCTATACCGCTTACAACCGCCCCCGTTTCGGCCGCATCCGACATGGCATCGCCTAAAATGCTGACTTTCATCGAACTGTTGATAAACCGTGCGTCTACACGCGCAGTGCGCTTAGCCTCCTCATCGCCGTAAAGCGCATTGGTAAAGCTGACTGGCATCATCGCGATTTTTGCGCGTTTAGAGGGGGCCATCGCACGCAGTTGTTTATACATGTCGCGCGCTTCGACGAAAAATCCGGCATGAATTGAAACGCCATCAACTTCGCGCCGTATGATACCGCTTTCAAACAGAGCTAGAAGACCGCCAACCAGCATTTCGCTGACCGCATAAAGTCCCGTTTTGAAAGGTGCTATTTCGCCGCCGCTCAGCACAAAGGGCGACGTTTTCCAAACATCACCCAGAGCCGCTTTATCGCGAAGCATCAGCGCATGGGCAACAGCATCACCAATCGCACCTATACCGATCTGTAATGTGCCGCCATCAACAATCATTCGCGACACATGCAGCCCCATGGCATACTGCGCGTTTGAAACAGGCCGCCGCACAGCCGAGAACAAATCAACTTGCTCGGCCGGCTCCAGCAGCATTTCCAGTTCATTTTCAGGCAATGCCGCGGGTCCGTCCATAAATGGCAGCGCGTCACACAATTCACCAACAGCAATGAAATCCATTTTCCCTTGCTTTCGCAATTCAAACAGATCAGCAGAAATATCCGTATTGCATGAAAGACTGATGCGATTTCCATCGCGAGGTACCAGTTGCGATAGCAAATTGGGGTTTTGTGCAATCAACACATCACGCGCATGGGTGTAGTTAGCGGAAATATAGTGACGTTGAGCGTAGCTATTGCCCAGCCAAGTTGCGGCTTGAAAGAAAAACTCTGAAACCTCGATATTGTTTGGCAATTTATCCGCAGCAATTAAATCTGCATAAAGCAAAGACGGGTATCGACCAAACAGACGGTCCATCGCCGGTTCTAAAAAGCGTTTTTCTATGTCCGATCCAGCTTTGGGCCGTTGCAGCGTAAGCGCAGTAAATATCGACAATTTAAGATCAGGATCGGCAACGGCGAGCCGTGTCAATGCGTTCACAAGCGTTACAGGCTTTCCTAAACCCAGAGGCAAAGCGAGGCGAATATGACCACCCAAACGTTCAAACAGCGCGCGCGCCATCCTGTCAGCATCAGTATAAATACTTGGCCGATTAACCAATGGTGTTCCAACCGACATCGGGTGCAAAACGGGGACCGTGCGCGGCTTCCAGCTCTTTTAATCTTGAGATTATTTCTGATATTCCACGGTTATGGGCATAATGCATAGGACCGCCGCGAAACGGTGCCCATCCGGTTGCAAATATCATCGTCCCATCCACTTGATTTTCACTTTCCGCGATACCTTTGCGTAGCACTTCAACACACGCATTAATCATCGGCAAAATCAGGCGGTCAGTCAAATTCGGCGGCAGTTCTCCATCGAATGTCGGATGCGGTGTGCCTTCGGACCAATCATAAAATCCTTTACCAGATTTTTTGCCAACTTCGCCGCTTTCAACTTTACGGCATAACGTTTCAGATATTTTCGCCATTGGTTTGTCGAGATTATCCGCAAGCGACTCGGCCACATGCAGGCCGATATCAAGGCCTACTTGATCGGCTAATGTTACAGGCCCCATCGGCATGCCAAAGCGCAGCGCGGCAGTATCTATAACTTCCTTCGAAACCCCTTCATCCATGAGCACCATTGCTTCCATAAGGTACGGTGTGAGCGCGCGGTTGACGAGAAATCCAGGATAATCACGCACCTGTGCGGGTAATTTTCCAATCGTACCACAAAAAGCAGCCAAGCGTTTTGCGGTTTGCGAATCTGTCGCCTTTCCTTTGATAACCTCCACAACGTCAATTTTCGACACCGGATTGAAAAAGTGCAAACCAGCAAAAGAGGAATTCAGTGGTGCATAGGTAGCAAGCAAATCAATTGAAAGGCTGGATGTATTGGACGCTAAAATCGCGTCCTTCTTCATTTTACCTTTAAGTCCTGCATAAATTTCTTCCTTAATATCCACGCGTTCTGGCGCTGCCTCGATAATCAAATCAGCTTGCGCAATGCCATAGCCGTTCGGGTCTGGCATAAGACGGTCCAGTGCATCACGGGACTCGATATCGCTTAAATGCTTTGCTTTACAGATTTTTGCTGCCAATTTAATGGCATTACCAAGAGCATTGATTTCCAGATCGCTTAACGTGACCTGTTTACTCTTGATAGCGCAGACCGTTGCAATTTCCGCGCCCATCGCCCCTGCCCCGATTACATGCACATGTGCAATATGATCGTCGCCGCGCGCAGCATCCTTCAGAGATTGACGAAGGAAAAATACGCGTCTGAGATTTTTAGACGTGTCTGTTTTAAGTAAATCTGCAAAAGAGCGGATTTCCGCTACCTGCATTTTCTTCTCATCGGTGCCATGCTCTTCCCAAAGATCAATTAACGCATAGGGCGCAGGGTAATGCTCTTTGGGCGCCTTCTTTTCTGTTTCTCTGCGCATGGTACGCGCCACCAGACTGCGCGCCTGATCAAATTCAAGCGCACGGGCTTTTAGCCCTTGTCTGGTTTTTTCAACATTGCCGTCGGCAACATCGCAAACTGCACTGGCGACATGACGCTCTTCCACGACAAGTTCGGCAATACCCAGTGTTTTCGCGCGCTTGGTGTATGCCTTTTTTCCGGTCAGCATCATTGTCATCGCTTCCGTAGGGTCAATCAACGACGGAAGTCGGAAAGTACCACCGAGCCCTGGGTGCAAACCCAGTTGAACTTCAGGAAAGGCAAAGGTCGCACCATCCACCGCGATGCGGTAATCGCATGCCAGCGCCAATTCAAAGCCTGCGCCAAGCGCTGGACCATGCACAATACAAATCGTTGGGCAGCTTAATGCCTCAATCCGGTCCAGCACATCATGGCCCTGCTGGAGCAATTCGGCTGCACCGCTGCCCGACATTGCTTCGAAACTTGTAATATCAGCGCCCGCTGCAAAACCTGTTTTTTTGGCCGAACGGATAACCAGTGCTTTGGGCAGGTCAGATTCGGCAGATCTGATATGCGCATCCAATTCACGGATTACATCTTCTGAAATCGTATTGGTATTTGTGTCCGCCTTGTCGAGCACAAGCCATAAAATACCGGCTTCGTCACGGCCCGTGCGCCAATTACCAATGCGCGCGCCTGCCGGACCCAATTCCAATTTTTTTTCGCTTAAAAATGTGAGAACTTCGCCCGTCATTAAACTGCCTCCAATAGCATTGCACCGCCGAGGCCGCCGCCGATACATTCGGTTGCAATACCGCGTTTGGCACCGCGCTTTTTCATAGCGTTGGCCAAATGTAACACAATCCTGTTGCCGCTGGTGCCAACAGGGTGGCCCAATGAAATCGCTCCGCCATCAACATTCAACCGATCACGGTCTATGCGCCCAAAGGCATTGTCCATGCCCAGTAATTCACGGCAAAAATCAACATCTTCCCAAGCCGCTAGACAGGCCAGCAATTGTGCTGCGAAAGCCTCGTTGAGTTCCCATACATCAATATCTTCAAGTTTTAACTTATGCCTCTGCACGATCGGCGACACAGACATGACGGGCCCAAGGCCCATTATTGATGGGTCCAAAGCTGCCCATTCGCTGTCTGTAATCTCTGCGAGCGGCTCCAAGCTATACTCATCGACAGCCTTTTGCGATGCCAGAATGACCCAGCTTGCACCATCTGTGATCTGGCTTGAGTTACCAGCCGTTACCTTGCCATAAGGTTTCTCAAAAACCGGTTTGAGTTTTGCCAGCCCTGCCATATTACTATCGGGTCGCACGCCATCATCATGATCATACACCGCCCCGTCTCGGTCAAAGGCAGGTATCACTTCGCCGTTCAAAGTCCCGTCATTTTGCGCTTTAGCTAAGCGGTGATGACTCTGCATGGAATAAGTGTCAGCCTTTTCACGATCAATATTAAAATGGTGCGCGAGCACTTCTGCTGTCTGTCCCATATTTAACTCTGTAATCGGGTCTGTCAGACCGCGTTCCAGACCAATTACTGGTTTGAGAAACTCTGGCCTTACTCCCGCCATTGCGCGCGCTTGTTCCAGCGGTCCTTTTGCAGCGTTCATTCTGCCAAACCATTCTACTGCTGAATTGCGCAGTACCAACGGAGAATGACTGAGCGCTTCTGCGCCGCCAGCCAAAATCATTTGGTGCGATCCATCACGTATATAGCGGTAAGCTGTATCAATACTCTGCATACCGGAGCCGCAATTGATCTGCATTGTGAACGCAACCATCTGTTCGCCAAGTCCAAGACGCAGCGCGGCCACACGTGCAGGATTCATTTCATCCGCAATAACATTGACACAGCCAAGGATAACGAGATCAAAAACCTTACGGTCAAAATACTGCCGTGCCAGCAAAGGACGCCCACACTGCACAGCAAGGTCAACGGGGGTAAAAGGCCCCGGAGCACCGCGTGCTTTTAAAAAAGGTGTTCGAGCGCCATCGACAAGAAACACTCGTTGCTTTTGATGTTTTTTCATTCTGCAGCCTCTATCGCTCGCTCATCCGAAGATTGATTACCTATTGCTGTTGGGTTGCGGTATAAATCTGCAAACTCGTCCGGCGAATATTCATCGACAGCAACAACCTTATCAACAAGCGACTTCATCTCTTTGAGATTTGCCCATTCCGCATCATCGAGCAATCCAGCTTCGAGTGCTTCCTCAGGTGACTTCTTCGCATCGCGCAAGCGCTTCATCACTGGCGCCATATCTATCACTTTAGGGTAGCAATCGTTGAGCACCTGCAAAGCATCACCATTGGCACCTTTAAACAATTGACCCGTAATGCGGTTGCGCGTGGCAGAAGGTTCAAAAATCAGGTCACTACATATTGCTGCAAGTTGATCGCTTGGTCCGGCAACCGTTGAACCAGGCAGTGTGAAGAACTTCAAAATCCAAGCAGCCCAACGGGCCGGTAGATTATTTATCACTTCATCCAAGGCCGCTTGAACACGTTTCAAACCTGCCGCTGCAGCATATTCTAAGACGGGAAGATCTGCATTTTGTCGCCCTTCGTCTTCCCACCGTTTAAGCGCAGCGGATAGAATATACATTTCTGATAGGATATCGCCCATACGGCCAGAAATCATCTCTTTGCGTTTGAGTTCACCGCCGAGTGTTAGAAATGCAAAATCAGCAGTTAGCGCATAAGCAGCCGACCACCGCGCCAACTGTCGATAAATGGGCGTTGCTTTTCCGGCATCAGGCGCAGGCGCAAATCGTCCGCCTGTCCATGCCCTGCCCCAAGCGCGAAACAAAGTCATGGTTGTGTGGCCGACATGCGCCCAAAATGATTTATCAAACATTTCAAGTGATTTATGTGGATCAAACTCCTGCAATGCCAAGATATTGTCGAGCATATGGGGGTGCGCACGAATTGACCCCTGCCCAAAAATTATCAAACTGCGCGTAACGATATTTGCGCCTTCCACCGTAATTCCAATTGGTACAGCGCGATAGAGCGGCAAAAGATAATTTGAAGGGCCGTCAATTACAGCCTTACCAGAATGAACATCCATTGCGTCATTGATCGCTTCACGCATCTTGAACGTAGCATGAGCCTTCATGATAGCTGATATAACGGATAGAGCGCGTCCTTCATCAAGACCTGCGCATGTTAAATGTCGAGCAGCATCCATTGCATAAGCATCAGCCGCAAGGCGTCCCATACGGGCTTGAACCCCACCAAATTTACCAATGGGAAGGTTAAACTGTTCACGAATACGCGCATAAGCTCCTGTCGTATGAGCACTATAAGCAATCGCCGCACACCCCATTGACGGTAGTGAAATACCCCGCCCTGCAGCAAGTGCGCTCATTAGCATCATCCAGCCCTTGCCCGCAAATTCAGGACCTCCGATAATATAATCAAGCGGTATGAAAACATCTTTACCTGTCGTGGGTCCATTCATGAACATTGTCGATGATGGCAGGTGGCGCCGACCTGTTTCAACACCGTCAAGACCAGTGGGCACCAATGCGCACGTAATGCCTAATCCTTCCTCATTACCCAACAAAGCATCAGGATCGCGGAGCTTAAAAGCCAACCCCAAAACGGTACAAACAGGTGAGAGCGTGATGTAACGCTTCGCCCAGTTGAGGCGAATACCGAGCACTTCCTCCCCGTCCCAATGGCCTTTACAGATAACGCCTTCATCCACCATTGCCGACGCATCCGAACCAGCCTCGGCGCTTGTTAAGCCAAATGCAGGTAACTCACGCCCATCAGCCAAGCGTGGAAGCCAGTAGTCTTTTTGCTCGTCAGTACCAAACTGGTGAAGCAATTCACCGGGGCCGAGCGAATTGGGCACCATCACAGTAACCGCAGCGGCAACGGAACGGGTGGAAATGTAACGCACTATCTCTGAATGAGCGAAAGCAGAAAATCCTAACCCGCCATGTGATTTGGGAATTATCATGCCAAAGAACTTATTGTCGCGTAAGAATTGCCAGACTTCTGCGGGCAAATCACCGTCGATTTGATTGATTTTCCAATCATCAATCATGCCGCAGAGTTCTTGGCATGGACCATCAAAAAATAATTGTTCTTCCACGCTCAATTGCGGCGTCTTCACATCCAGCAATTTAGACCAATCCGGATTGCCAGAAAACAGTTCAGCTTCCCACCAGACTTCACCAGCTGTGAGTGCTTCACTTTCTGTCTGTGACAGTGCGGGCAGAGCCTTCTTCGCCCATCTGTGAATTGGTCTTGTAAGTATTTTCGCGCGCAAACTATTCATGACTAGGAACCTCCAAGTCGTTAACGCGGTTTACGCAACCAAAGTTCCAACTACCTCAGCTTAAATCCTAGTAATTTGACGAATATAGTATGTCTGTACATTTTCAATGTGTGCGGCTCTATACCGTTAAACGGCTCCACAAAACTAATTGGCCTAGTTTCATTTCATGAGATGTCAAAAATCTAGCATTTTAATCTCTTGATAATGACCACCTTTGTCGCGCTCACTTCTCCCAATCAGTACCCACGGCATCATCGTCTTTATCTTTGGCTTCCTCGATAACATCATCTGTCTCATCGACATCTTGATTATCGGCATCACTGATCTCTGGTGATTGCGTTTCTTTTGCATCCAACGCCAATTTATAGAACATGGGAAAATGGTCAGAGCCAATTTTTGGCATACGTTCCATGTGTATTATTTTAAAGTGACCAGAATGAAAAATATGGTCCAGTGGCCACCTGATAAAAATGTATCGCGCATCAAAAGTATTATACATGCCGCGTCCTTCTCGCGGATCTAAAAGTCTTGAAACTCTCATGAACCGGCGGGTGGTTCTCGACCATGCAACATCATTGAGATCGCCAGCAACGATGAGAGGACCGTCATAATTCCGCACTTTTTTTGCAACTATAGATATTTCACCATCCCGACCAACGGTATCTTTAGTCAAGACAGGAGGCTCAGGATGCAATGCAATTAATCGGAACTGATCGCCACTATCGTGCTCCATCACAATATCAAATGATGGAACTTCACTTTTCAAAAGATAGTTTATTTGGCTCGATATGAGCGGGTATTTCGAGACGATAAGCATTCCGTAGCTTGTTTCGCTTGGGCAGGAAACATTATATTTATACTCCTGAACAATGTCGCTAAGAGCTTCCATCCATGCATTATCTACCTCAATCAACAACGCGATATCCGGATTGCGTTGCTTGATCAAATGAATAAGTCTGCCATAGTCACGGTTTCCCATTTTGACGTTAGAAACCATCAAGTTTATTGTCGAAACTTCGGCTTCATTCCCGTCAAAATTGCAAACAACACGCCTCCATAAAGGACTAAATTTTGCAATTTTTGTGAGCTGCAAAGCTAAGGCCGCTACCAGCAACAAAAAAACGATCCCAGAACTAAACGTATAAGGCAAAACAATTAAAGCAATTAGGAAGGTGACACCGGAGAGTGTTGCAATTTGTAGCCGCGGGAAATCAAAGGCCCGCACCGCGCCATGTCCAATTGGCAATAAAGGTACAGTGCTCGTTAGCAAGCAAATCACTGCAATAGAACCTAAAAACCCGATCACGAACTTTACACCTTTACTTCCGATCTAGCGGTAAGCACAGCTAAACTCGGCTACAGTACTTCATATCTGAAAGCGGGCAGACGAACTACAGGACCCGCTCCACACTAACTCTTAGGAGGCCTGCTTAGTTGCAAAGATTCGCTAATTCCTATTCGCTTTTTGACCAAAACCACGAACGCAAAAATTAGCATGTTCCTAATGGTTTACATTTTGCTTATAATCCGTTGATACCGCTTCTACGTATTTGACTGGTGGTCCGTTAGCGTCTCCAGTGGAACCGTTAATGACCATATCAATCCTGCAGGTTCATAAGTAATTGTACTTACACCATTAAGAGCCATCGCCGCAAACCGTTCTAATATTTGCGAGCCAAAGCCTTTGTCTTTTGGTATTTTGACTTTTCGTCCACCTCGCTCTTGCCAAAGAAATTCTAATTTCTGGATACCATCGACATCGAATGTTTTCCATGAGACATCAACACGACCTTTAGCATTTCTCAAGCTTCCATGCTTACCAGCATTCGTTGCCAGCTCATGAATTGCCATACCAAGATGCTGTACGGCTTCTGCACGCAAATTGATGTCAGGCCCCTTAAGGCAGATATTTTGACCTATATTACCAAAATTTGATAATTGCTTTTCAAGTAATTCACTTATTGGCACCCCGCCCCACTCACGTGCAGTCAATAAATCAATGGAAAAACCCAAACCCATGACACGATCAATCAGGGTTTTTGTCATTTCTTCAGTTGAATTAGCGCGACGGGAACTTTGCCTAACCATCGAAATGACGACAGCGATAAGATTTTTGGTTCGATGAGCAAGTTCGCGCATTACCACAGTGATCGTATCTTCGCGTTGACTACGGTCAAATGACGCATCGGAAAGCGCTTTAGCCACTGTGTCAATTTCAGAAATACGTGAAGCAAGGGGGGAAACAATTTCCCCAGTACCTAATTGCTTCGCCATACGAGCAATACCGCGAATAGATTTTCGCAGGTAAAATGAAAAAAGATAGAAAACTACGGCCGATAGAATTGCAAAGAATAGACTTCCAAAAATTAAGATTTTCCAAGCGTCATATACCGACTCTTGCGCCATAGCCACGGGCCCTTGAACGATAACCTTCCAATCTGCTCCACGCACTTTTACAGCTGTTAGAACATCCCCTTCGTCTCTGATGTATACGCTTTGCTGTGTGTCAGATAGTATTCTCTCCAAATCGACATTAGGTGGAAGATCAACTAAATCACCTGGGCTTTTTTTAGTTCTGTCTGATGACACCACGACGCGTCCCGATCCGTCAACAATTGAAGCAATCCAAGATTTAGGCAGTGATATTGTCTGAAAAACACTTTCCAATTCTTGGGCGTTACGTGTTGTTATGATCGCTCTTGCCGTGGTTTCACGACGAGGTGGCAGGGCTTTAGTGACGTTAAACACCCACTGTTCGCTCGTCCTTCCCTTAAATATGCCGGAAACGTGAATATCATTCCGAGATAGTACAGTGGCAAGCCCCCCCAAGTCAGAAATAGCACCTAGTTCTGTGTTAAAAGGGACGCGCGTATTTAATAGCTGTTGGCCGTCCTCACGAACAACGATGATAAAATTTGCTGTATCCTTAAGTGCGAATCGTGTTTTCGCATGAAAATCTTGTAGGTTTCCTTCTGCCAATTCCTGAGCAGAGGAAACTACATTCAAGGTTTGCGTCATACTCTCTATAATATGTTGAGTACCTTGGGAAACGGCAACCGCCGTCCTCAATGTGCGTCGCTCAAGTGCTGCATCTTCAGATATTTTTAACTGCGCAACCAGAAATAAGAAAAATAAAAACAGTGGCAAAAACAGCAAAAACAATAAGGCTGTTAGCCAAACAGATATTGAAAACCGCTTCATTTATTCCCTCGCAGCGATACAAATTTATTGCATGCTCAAATAAATCCATCATTGTTGGTATCCTTTTCATGCACGGCATGACGAGGTATTCAATAAGATAATTAAAAACAGAGCCTTATCAATCGAATTGCTTTGAATTATAAATTTTATCTGGGGAAATCATAGTTGTTAGACATCTATGATCGATGGATTAGTGTCGGCTTGTTCTTGCTGATAATATTTCAGCGCTTGCACATTGCTACTCCATGTTTAAATCAAGTGCAGTGAGGCTAAATAATATAAATTGCTAGCTTTTATCTTTCATGCCAACGGCAATCTGTACACGTCTTAATAAAGCTAACACAATAACACCGAGCAGTGTTGTGATCAGCGCAATAGGCCAATAACCAAGACCTGCCGCCAATCCAATTGCAGCACTAATCCACATGCTGGCACCAGTTGTAAGACCCTTCACTTTACCCTGAGTGAAGACAACGATTCCAGCGGCTAGAAAAGCGACTCCGTTTGTAACAGCTTCCACAAGCCTTATTGGGTCAGCTTGAACATCTTCACCAGCTAAGGGCGAATTCAACATCGTAAGGGTAATTATTGCGAAACAAGCGGCAGCGGCTCCAACGAGCATATTTGTGCGAAGACCAGCGGTATTTTTATGCACTTCGCGTTCATAACCGATCAATCCGCAAAGAAGGGCTGCACCAATTAACCGCACTGTGATGATAAGAATTGATGGATCGCTGATTGTTGAAAATTCGTTTTTCAGTTGTTCGAACATTTCACCTCGCCAGTTTTTATTTAAAAACCAAACGGCGAAATATGCGTAAAGTTCCCAAGCGGATCTTCGCATTTTTGATCGGAGCTAATACTAGGATCCGTTGTTCCGAATTAAACCAAAAGGCAGAACTAAATTGGTTTACATTTTATCGTTGGCGATGTGCTTGACGGGATGCTGTGTTCTTATGTGGAAGGCTGCTGCGATATGTGAAAATACAAGCAAAACTGAACAGCTAAAGTATCTTCGGAAACTTTTAGCGCGATAAACGTCATACTTCTGAAAGGGAAGACAATAGAAATTTAACGCTAAATTACTGGAATACAACTTAAAAATTGGCCTCTAACTGAGACGCTTTTTCTCGAAAAAAAAGCTGCAGCTTATCAGCTGCAGCTAATTTAAGCTTATTCCTTCTTATGGAGATCACGCTTAGCGCGAACGTCTTTGTCCATTTTCTCAAAGCTTTCTACCACACCGTCTGCCTCTTTCTTCACATCTGGCACCGCTTCGCGCTGGTTGCGCACATTGCGTTGGTCATTAGCCTGAAGGTCATTGTCGCCCATTTTGTCCTGAGCCAAGTCCACTTCCTTGATATTGGTATTAGATCTTTCAGGTTTTGTCATTTTCATCTCCCTTCGCTGTTATTAAACCAATGCTCAGACATGAAAAAAGTTGCTGAAAATAATTGCTTTTGGGGCACCCAAATATCAAGGCGATCGTCTCATACTGTCACTTAATCGCTTCTCAGCTTGGTTCTTCTACACAATGAGATAAATACCCAAAGCATAAGGCAAGATCGCAAGGAGAAAAACCAATCCATCCTCGGTCAACATTGAGATAACAAGCAGAGTCACTCCAATCGCCGCGATTGAGGAAGAGAAAGGAACAAATTCCAAAAAAGGCATTGAAAGCCCTGTAAATAGGCACACCAATTGCGGAATCCAGATAAACGGTCGATGAAATAGGAATTGTATTCGCGGCCGAGAGTGCTTGTCGATCCATTTTATTATTGGCGCAATTTTATCAATAGAACGACTAAGCTTATCCGGATCAATTGAATGCGATCGCAGCTTTTTTGGGAGATAGATTTCTCGGAAATTAAATATAAGCTCAAAAGAAAATAGCGCTATAATCAGGCCGCCCACAGCAGAAACTCCAGGAATGCCCGAAAGCGGGGTTGCAACAATGAGTGCGGGCAACAACATAGCAGGCAACAGGCTTTTATCGCCGATAATAGAAAGCAAGTCCGTTATTTTAATTTCGTCGGTTGCGTCCTCGCAGCCCAACTTTACCTCATCCACTATCCGGCTGAGGCGACCTAGTTTGCCACTCGCTTTATCATCGCACATACGTGCATTGCTCCTTACTCTGGGAGGCTAATTGCTAGCAGTCGGTAATTATCCCGATACAGGTTCACCACCGTTGGGATGTAGAACTTGACCTGTTATGTAACTAGAATCTTGGCATGCTAAGAACAGGAAACTTGGAGCAACTTCATTCGGCTGCCCTGGCCGTCCTAATGGAGAATCCTTGCCAAAACGCTCAACCTTATCAGGTGGAAATGATGCTGGAATAAGCGGTGTCCAAATTGGTCCTGGAGCAACGCCGTTTACACGGATATTCTTATCAGCCAATTTTGATGCCAGTGCGCGCACTAGTGCCAGTATTGCACCTTTTGTTGACGAATAGTCCAGCAATAAGTCTTGCCCCCTGTAAGCGGTGACAGAAGTGGTACATACAATCGATGCTCCTTGATTAAGGTGCGGCATTGCCGCCTGAAGTATGTAAAAACTTCCAAAAACATTGGTTTGAAATGTTTGTTCGAGTTGCTCTTCGGAGATGTCCTCAAATTTTTCTACGGCATGCTGTTCAGCAGCATTGGCAACGATGACGTCCAACTTGCCCAGCTTTTCAACTGCTTCAAGGACGGCATTTTCACAAAATTGTTTGTCCGCAACATCACCCTTAATCAAAATACAGCGCGTACCCTCATCTTCAACGTGTTTCCGCGTTTTCTCAGCGTCTTCCGTTTCATCGAGATAAATTATAGCAATAGATGCCCCTTCACGTGCATAAAGTATTGCCGTCGCGCGACCAATGCCGGAATCGCCTCCGGTTATAACTGCAACTTTATCTTTCAGCCGCCCCGACCCGGCATATCGCGGCATGTATTCTGGTTCTGGCGACATTTCCTGTTCTAGACCGGGTTGTCTTTGCTCCGTTTCCATCTCAATTTTCCTCCTTATCTACAGTTTCTGGCAAATCATCATGATCAGTCGACGCTAAGTCTTCCAGCTCTTGCTCTTTCATTGAATCATACATTTCTTTTGATGCGCCTTTCAGCTCAGAGACTTTGGTTTCGCCACGTTTTGCCGAAAGAGCTGCACCAGCTGCCTTTTGTTGCGATTTGGATTTTGCAGGCATAAAAACCTCCGGTGTTATGATTAGGCTTTTGTGTTGAACATCATAGAAACGCACGAAGTTAGAAAATGTTGCTGTAATTGAGCGCAAAATGCATCGAGAATGACGATAATCAAAGGTGAGCGGCCCCTTTGAAAACCACAATCCGTAGCTCCAGTAGAATTTATTCGACGTAGCTCAGGCTGAATGGAATCTGAATTGCGGCCAAATTGCGCGGACAATAATCTTAGTTGGCAAAGATTATTTGCGAGGTGAAGGAGGCTAACTTAACACCCAACTTCTAGCTAACTGGCACTGACAGCAGAGCAATTTTGCACGTAAAGAAAAACACTCACCGGGAACAAACCTTATCTCCGCTCGTTCATCTTTCAAACAGATAGGAAAAGAGATCATGGCTGATTATAAAAAAGAGTTTTGGGACCGTTTGGAAGATGTACGTGCAGGGTTGATGGAAGTGGATGGCCGCTTGTTCCCCATGTCCCCAAATGTTTCTGATGAAGACGACGGTGTGATCTGGTTCTTAACTGCCCATGGCACTGATGCGGCAAAGGCCGCACAAGCAGGTAAAACCATTCGGTTCGCGTTTTGCGATACAGGTTCAGGTTTGCACGGGTCGGTGAAAGGCACAGCCGCTGTTTCGAACAACAAAGAAAAATTGGACGAAATCTGGAGTTTTGTTGCTGCTTCTTGGTATGAAGACGGTAAAGAAGACCCAGACTTGGTGCTGGTTCAATTCACCCCCAAAGAGGGTGAAATTTGGCTCAGCCCTGAAAGCGGCGCCATCTTCTTGTTTGAAACCATTAAAGCAAACATCACTGACGAAAAACCGGACTTAGGTGGCCGCGCCACGTTAACTTTCTAGATCATGAAAGAATCTCTTCTCAATCGTCCTGAGGGTCTTTATTGCCCCTCAGGGGTCTTGTCAGAGGAACTTTAAGCTGATGTGAAAGGCCACACAAACAATAATCATGCCGAGCACAAAATACGCCAGTCGTTTAACGACTGATCGCGTAATTGTTTAAAATTTGGTCGGCTCAAGAAATGGCGTTGATGGTTAAATTGGTTGAAAACGGCGGCATGAATAGACGAGAACTTTTGCAAACTTGCCATAGATCGGAAGCGCCCCATTGCCCGTTCTCGTCGCCTAAAATGAAGATGTGAATTCTCGACCTGATTATTCTGATATTGCCCTGTCTCGTGCCGATGGCGCATACCCAGATCACGTAAAGCAGCGTTGTAGGAGCCAAGTTTATCCGTAACTATTTCAGCGGGGGAACCGTACTTGGAAAGCAATTTCTTTAGTACTTTCAATGCAGCGCGTCGATCTCGACGCTTCGAAACATAGCTTTCCAATACCGTGCCTTCATGATCAATGGCACGCCAGAGGTAGTATCTTTTACCATTTATTTTGACAAAAACCTCGTCAATATGCCAACGCCAATTTGAGTGATGCCCTGCTCGTTGCTGCCTAACTTTATTTGCCAACAAAGGGCCAAAACGGTTCCACCAAGAGCGCACCGTTTCGTGGCAGATATCGATTCCGCGTTCATGCAGAATATCCTCCACTTGCCGCAAACTGAGTGGAAAACGGACATAATACATCACGGCTAATTTGATGATTTCAGGCGAAGTTTTAAAATACTTAAAAATATT